>DATMYA010000017.1 GCA_035561135.1 Clostridia bacterium | reverse complement strand
TTCGTCGCCTCCAGCTTGGTCTGCGCGAACAGCCCCATGTAGATGTTAGCTACGTACGGCAGTGAGAAGAAGGCGATCAGGTATCCGCGCCAGTCGTCATAGAGCAGCTTGTAGTGCGTGATGAAGAGGAAGAAGATCGTCACGTAATGGCTGAAGCAGTACTCACACGTGAACACGTAATAGAACTTGCGACGTAGCAGGCTGGGCGCCTCCTGGGTTTGGCGTGAGCAGAACTCCCGTGGCTCGCGGAAAACCTCCTCATGCGTCACCGTCCACGCGACCGAGGCAATAGGAATTGCAAGCACAAGTAGCCAGACGATCTGGGCGGCAAGACTCATGCCAATTGGATATCCGCCAGCCACGTCGTGTTTGCTGTATCTGCACTAAGTCCTTCCTGTGCTGTAGAATTCCCGCGACGGAGGTTGCATGAACAGAACACGCACCTACTCTCTCGCACTCATCCTCACACTTACGCTCGGCCTTACTGGCCTTGCGCAAACGGGTGTCCCGCCGAAGAAGCCGGCCGACACGCCTCAAGCACCCACCAAAGCTGCCGAGCCGAAAGCCACGCCCGAGGAAGCCGCTGCCGGAAAGGCCGCTGCTACCGCAAAGGCTAAGCCTTCCACCACAACTCCCAGAAAAACCGGCAAGCCGACCGTTGCCGATGCAGAGAAGTTCATTGCCGAAACCGAAGCGCTGCTGGACCGTCTAGCTATCAAGGCCAGCCGCGCCGCCTGGGTACAGTCGAACTTCATCACCGACGACACCGAGGCCATGGCCGCAGACGCCAACGCGAATTACATCGAGGCCCAAACAAAGCTGGCCGAAGACGTAAAACGCTTCGACGGCCTCCAGATGCCGCCCGTACTAGCGCGCAAATTCAAGCTGCTCAAGCTGGGACTCTTCTCGCTGCCATCGGAAAAAGATCGCGAGGAGATGACCAAAGTAGCCGCCTCGCTCGAAGCCGATTACGGCAAAGGCAAGTATTGCCCCACCACCGGCAAGCACGCTGGCAATTGCCTTGCAATTGGTCAAATTGAAAGGATTCTGGCCAGCAGCCGTGATCCCGAAGAGATGAAAGACCTCTGGGTCGGCTGGCACAAGATTTCCCCGCCAATGCGTCAGCGCTACACCCGCTACATGGAGTTGCAGAACCAGGGCGCGCGCGAACTCGGCTTCAAGGACATGGGAGCCATGTGGCGTTCGAATTACGACATGACGCCCGACCAGTTCTCCGCCGAAGTGGAGCGCCTCTGGATGCAGGTGCGCCCGTTCTACGAATCGCTGCACGCTTACGTGCGCACGCAGCTTGTGAAGCAGTACGGCCCCTCGGCCGTGACCGCTGACGGATTGATCCGCGCCGACCTGCTCGGTAATCCCTGGGCGCAGGAGTGGGGCAATATCTACCCGCTCGTCGCTCCGAAGACGGCAAGCAAAGACAGCGGCATCGACTTGACTGAAATCCTAAAGGCCAAGAAGGTCGATGAGCGCGGCATGGTGAAGTACGGCGAAAACTTCTTCACGTCACTTGGCTTTGCTCCGCTTCCTGCAACATTCTGGGATCGCTCGCTCTTCATTAAGCCGCGGGACCGCGAAGTTGTCTGCCACGCCAGCGCATGGGACGTGGACAACAAGGACGATCTCCGCCTGAAGATGTGCATACAGATTCGCGAAGAGGACTTTGTCACCGTCCATCACGAATTGGGCCACAACATCTACCAGCGTGCGTATAACAAGCAGCCGTTCCTTTTCCAGGGCGGCGCCAATGACGGCTTCCACGAAGCGGTGGGCGACACCGTAGCACTCAGCATCACGCCGGAATATATGAAGCAGGTCAATCTGATCGAGACCATTCCCCAGACCGACGACACCGCGCTGCTGCTTCGCCAGGCGATGGACAAGGTTGCGTTCCTGCCCTTTGGCTTGCTCATCGACCAGTGGCGCTGGAAGGTGATGGCTGGGGAAGTGAAGCCCGCCGACTACAACAAGGGCTGGTGGGAGCTTCGGGAAAAATACCAGGGCGTTGCGCCGCCAGTCGCCCGCAGCGAACAGGACTTCGATCCCGGCGCGAAGTATCACGTTCCGGCGAACGTCCCCTACACGCGGTATTTCCTTGCGCGGATTCTTCAGTTCCAGTTCTACCGCGCAATGTGTAAAGAAGCCGGGCAGACCGGGCCGATGCACCGTTGCAGTTTCTTCAACGACAAGAAAGCCGGCGAACGCCTGAATAACATGCTCGCAATGGGCATGAGCCGCCCGTGGCCTGAAGCCCTGAAAGCCCTGACTGGCGAAGACAAGATGGACGCTAACGCCATGATGGAGTACTTCGCACCGCTGAAGAAGTGGCTCGACGAACAGAACGCGGCTGCCAACGCGAAGCCCGGCTGGAAGATGCCAGCCGATGTGCTCGCAGGCCCCACGAATGCTGGTGCAACACAGACCGGCGCGAAATAGAAATGCAGAAAATTGCGCAGTCGTCTCGGCTGCGTGAAACACAAACGGCGCAGCCAAAAGCTGCGCCGTTCCCATTCAACATTACCATTCAGGCTCGGCTAGTGCGTCGGTTCTGGTTTGTAAATGACGCCTTGTCCGGTTTTCCCATTCATCGTCACCTGCAACGGCGACTCAAAGTGTAGATGCCGAACACATCCCTGCTCCTCGACCGCTGCCTGCGACGCCAGCCACTCCCAGTCGACCAAACCATCGCCCGCGTCAGGATTCACTGTGAAGTAGCCGACCTGAAATGCAGTAAGGTTCTGAAAGAAGTGGCTTCCTTGCGAGGGCGTGACGCGGAAATCCCGGAATCCAGCTTCAACGATTGCGCGGGCTCCTGAGATTTCAGCCCAGGTGATCGGGATGCCGAGCCACGGATCGCTTGATCCCCATCGGCCAACACCGATCAGCAGATAGGGCGTACCCCGTTCCGTAAGCTTCGCGTTGAAGTCTGCCACCCACTGTCCCACTTCGTGGCTGCGTGCGCGCTCGAAGCGATGAAAATCCACTACAACCACATCGCGCAAATCCTGCATGCGGCCGTGTCCCAGCACCTTTGAGCTTTGGCAGACGAGTCGCTTTGGTTCCACTTCCTCCATCCGCAATTCCTCCCGTTCGCGTGAGAGCACGAGCGGTCGCATTTGCAGGAAGCCGAACTCGGCGCAATCACCTTCGTGGCGTGGCAACCGTCCGGCAAACTCTATCTCCACGGGGCGGTCAAGCGCCTCTTCTCCGGTCCTGATGAGATGGTCGAGCAGCATAGACAGCGGAAACACACCGTGCTTGAGCACAGGAGCAAAGCTCACGATGCGTACTCCATGCCTGCTGAGTCCGTCGTACACGGCGTGGTTGTCCATTTCGTAAGTGGAGCCGAGCATGTGCAACGTCCCGTCGTTCTCTGCAACATCCAATCCGAATCTCACTTCGCGCAGGTCGGCGAGGCGATCTTCTTTCCGCTCCGCGCGATCAAGCTCAAGAGCCCAGAACTCAGTCTGCGAGTTCGCCAGGATGTCTTCCACTGACGAGAACTGAATCGCGTGCCGCGGATAACGCGGACAGAATGTCAGGCACTTCTCTCCGTTCACCACGGTGCGGCCTAGTCCTAACGCGATGGCCGCGATTCCGTCGCGATAGGTCATGGGTGCCACCGGATAGAAGTTGCGCGAGCGCACGACGCCTGAAAAATCCGGATAGAAGCGTGGGCCGTGAGCCGCGCCGACAACTTGCTGGAGGATGACCGCCATCTTCTCTTCTTCGAGCCGATACGGAGTCGCTCGCACATACGCCTTTGCCTGCTGGCTGAAGGTGGACGCATAGACGCGCTTGACGGCCTCTATCAAGTGTTCCAGGCGCACGGCGATGTCTGGATGCTGGTTGGCCAGCATGAACGTCTCGTACACGCCCGTAAAAGGCTGGTACTGCGAATCCTCCAGCAAGCTGGAGGAGCGCACTGCGACCGGGTAATGAACCTCTCGCAGAAAGGCCGACAGGGCCTCGCGGATAAACCCGGGCAACTCTGCCGCGAGGAAGCGCCGCTCGATTTCGGCATCATCCGTGCTACGGATTGCGAAGTCGAGCAAGTTGTTCTCGGTGAGAAAGTTGTCGAATGCATCGGTGGCGAGCACGACGGTTTGCGGCACTGCGACTCGCACTCCGGCAAAGCGGTGCCCGATCCCCCTTCTGTGCAGCAGGTGCCTGACGAAGGCAAGTCCGCGGGCTTTCCCGCCAAGCGAACCTCCCCCTATGCGCAAGAAGCACGTATCTGTTGCCTTGAACGTGGAGGGTTCGAAATCACCGATGAGAACCTCTGTCTGCTCGCGTCGATAGTCTGCAATCTCCTCGATCAGGTCGTGTCGCAGGTCCTCGTAGGTGGCGAAATCAGAAACCCTTCGCGGTCGTAATCTTTGCGCGAGCGCGAATTCTGTTCTCGCCATCAGCCAATGCGAAAAGTGATTTCGTTCGCTATGGTATGCGATCGTCTCCGCCGGGACTTGTTGCAGCAATGCCTCCAATCCATTCAGGTCGCCTGCCCTCGCCACTTCTCTTCCATCCGGCAGGCGGAAAACGAAATCGCCAAACCCAAACTTCTCGGTCATGAGTCTCTGCAAGTCGGTGAGAAGCGTGGGCGAACGCTTGCGCAGGAACGAGTAGCCCTCGGCCTGCGCACGCGAGAGAAACTCTGTGCGACTGGACTGAAGTGCGATAGGCACATCGGGCACGATGCCGCGCACCATTCGCGCCAAGTCGAATCCTGCCTCGGGCGTAAGTTCACCGCCTCGCGGGAACTCCACGTCGGACACGACGCCGAACAGGTAATCACGATACTTCAACACCTGTTCCATTGCGTCTTCATAGTTGCAGCAAAGCAGAATCTTGGGGCGCGCTCTCATGCGAACTAACTTGTGCGCCACGTTGATGCCTTCCCGTATGAGGCGGCGCGACTGCGTAATCAGTTCGGTGTAAATAACCGGCAGGAAGGAGGAGTAATACCGTATGTTGTCCTCCACAACCAGGATGACCGGAACGCCGATCGTGCTTGTATCATGAGGCACGTTGCGTTTGTCTTCGATCCACTTGACGATCGCAATGAGAATGCGAGCATTGCCCTGCCACAGGAAAATGCGCTCAATGTCAGTGGCTGGATTACGGGCGATAAATTCCTTGATTTCTCGGTAGTCGTAGGTCAGCACGACGACAGGAACATCCAGCCCGGCATTCTTAACCTCGCGAGCCAGTTGGGCCGCATCCATGTCACCCAGTTCCAGGTTCGTCACGATCAGGTTGAAGCGGGGTTGCGAGCGGGCCAGTTCCAGCGCTTCTGCGCCGGTCGAGACGTGTGTCATGGCGGGAACGTGCTTGAGATCAAGCTCAAGCGATTCGCCCATTAGCAGTTCATTCAGCCTTCCATCTTCGCGAAGAATGAAGGAGTCATACAGGCTGGAAACCAGCAGGATGTCCTGCACCCGGAAGGGCATCAGGTTTTCGAAGCCGTCGAAGAGTTGCTCCGCGGCAATAGGTGGTTCGGGTACGTTCTGCGTAGCCATCGAGGATGTCCGTGAGTTCGTCGTCAATAGACACGCGCGGGGTGGACAGTGTCCACCCCGCGCCATCCGCACATAAGACTTAGACGAGCCCCTGGTCCAGCATCGCATTGGCAACCTTGAGGAAGCCCGCGATGTTTGCGCCGTTGACGAGATTGCCGGGAGTCCCGTAGGCCTCGGCCGTTTCGTAACAGTTCTTGTGAATGGCGATCATGATTTTGTGCAACCGATCGTCCACCTCATCCCGACTCCAGTTCAGCCTCATGCTGTTCTGGGACATTTCGAGACCAGACGTTGCCACGCCACCAGCGTTGGCAGCCTTCGCCGGTCCATACAGAAGACCAGCTTCCAGGAACTGCTTGGTCGCCTCGAGCGTGCTCGGCATATTCGCGCCCTCGGAAATGAGTTTGCAGCCGTTCTTGATGAGGTTCGCAGCATCTTTCGCATTGATCTCGTTCTGTGTGGCGCTCGGGAATGCGCAGTCGGCTTTGACGTTCCAAAGCGGGTTGTAGCCCAGCTTCGCATCGGAAGGCATGAAGATCGCCTTCTTATACTGCTCGGCATACTCGCGCATGCGGCCACGGCGAACGTTTTTCAGGGACATGATGTACGAGAGCTTCTCGCGGTCGATGCCGTCCGGATCGAAGATTGCGCCGTCGGAGTCGGATGCGGTTAACGGCTTCGCGCCGAAGTCGAGCAGCTTCTCGATTGTGTACTGGGAAACATTGCCGCTCCCGGAGACCAGGCAGAGCTTGCCTTCCAGGCTGTCCTTGCGTGACTTCAGCATTTCGTCAGCAAAGTAGACGCTGCCGTAGCCGGTCGCTTCCGGACGAATCAGCGAACCGCCCCAGGCCAAGCCCTTGCCGGTCAGAACGCCGGAGAACTCATTGCGCACGCGCTTGTACTGGCCGAACAAGAAGCCGATTTCGCGTCCGCCTACGCCAATGTCGCCCGCAGGTACGTCCGTGTCGGGTCCGATGTGGCGCGCCAGTTCGGTCATGAAACTCTGGCAGAAGCGCATCACTTCGTTGTCGCTCTTGCCCTTCGGATCGAAGTCCGAACCTCCCTTGCCGCCGCCGATCGGCAGCGTTGTCAGCGAGTTCTTGAACACCTGCTCGAACGCCAGGAATTTCAGGATGCCTAGGTTGACGGATGGATGGAAGCGCAGGCCGCCCTTGTAGGGACCGATTGCGCTGTTCATCTCGATGCGGAAGCCACGATTGACCTGAACGTTGCCGTGATCGTCAAACCAGGGAACACGGAACATGATGACCCGTTCGGGCTCTACGAGGCGCTCAAGGATCCGTGCAGATTTGTACTCGGAATGCCGTTGCAGCACTAGGCTCAACGACTGGAATACTTCCATAACTGCCTGGTGGAATTCCGGTTCGGCAGGGTTCTTTGCCTTCACCTGGGACATTACTTGTTCGATGTAGTCGCCCGGGGCTTTCGTTCCCGGCGTCACAATGCCAGCACTCATTGGAATTTCCTCCTTGTTGCTCACACGCCAGAGCGCTTGCTGCTCGCTCCAGCAATCAACTTGCCCGGCGCAAAGACGCACCCCTCCCGCTTCCCGGTCCATAGGCCACGTTTCGGTCGCGCACCTGTGGAGGATCAGCAATTTTGTCTATGTAGTTTTGGAGAGTGCGATTGAAATCCTGGAGTCTGGGAATCGCAGGAACTCGCTCCGGGCTCCCATGTCCACTACGTGAGGGACACATGACCAAATCGCCGGTCGCGGGTTTCGCCGATTCCATTGACTCCTCCATCGGATTAAGGGAGGCGTGTCAGGGCCGGAACAAATCAGGTTTTAGAACAGCGCTTCAACAGCCACAAATAAGACGCAGCATCAGTTACGGGGAAACCTCAAGCTGCGGAGCTATCGATGTTCCACGTGGCCGTCGGCATTACACGTCCAGAGAAACAAACTTGCTGTGACTCCAGTCACCGGACAGGGTGACTTGCCGAGACCGGCGTAGAGTTTCAAGTTCCAATTCCCACAATCACCCGCGTATCCTCCCAGCGGGTTATAAACCCAACCCCTGCTCGCGCAATTCACACGCGAGGCGGTCGACCGCAAGCATTTCGGCCGTGATCCAAAGGTTCGTCTGCCAGTGCCGTTTCGCTTCGCGAATTTCGGAAAATGCACGACGTACCCTACGCCGCACGAGAGCATTATAGGCCGGCCGCGTCGCGTTCGCCTGTTCCCCGCTGCTCAATTCCAGAGAAGCTGCGAACAGACGCGCACCTAAGCAAAAGATCGATGACGCCATGATCGTGCCGCGCGCATCGAGCTGCTCTCGCGCTGTTTCGGTCAAGCCGTGCGGGACACCCTCGACGATGACTTTGGCGCGGATGCCGTCTGCATTCCGAGCAGTAATCTGCCATGGAGCTGCCAGTAGCACCAGCGCATCGCAATCGAGTTCCAGCACGTCGGCATTGCACAATGGTTCCGCCTTGGGATAGCCAAGCACGACTCCCTGGCGCATGACGTACTGCTCGACGGCGTTGATGTCCAGACCTTCCCTATCCAGCAGTCCACCTGACACATCGGCCACGGCAATCACACGCGCGCCCAGCCCGTGCAGTTCCGCAGCAACCGTCCGTGCAATGCGACCAAAGCCCTGTAGCGCCACACGCGCGCCTCGAATCCCAATCTCACGCTCGGGCAGTGACTCTCGTACGACCTCGACAATGCCCATAGCATGGAGGCGGTCAAGGTCGATGCCATGAGCACCGGCCGGTTTCCCGGAGACAGAGACACGCGCCTCGGTGTCGCCGAATTCTGCCGCCAGCCATCCGGCAATGTGCTCGTTTGTCTCCGGCGTCGGCACGAGCGCGACCGCCCGGCAGCCCAGCAGATCGGAACCGCTGAGACTCACCGCGCGGATGACGCGGCGCATCTCGCGTTCGCTAAATGTGTGCGGGTCACATACGATGCCGGCAGCGCCGCCGGAGTACGGAAGCCGGTACAAAGCGCAAGCCATGCTGTTGGAATAAGCCTGCGCGCGCAATTCGTTCAGGTAAGTTTCAGGAGAGAAGCTGATCGTCGCCAGTGCCGGTCCAGCAGCGCGGCCGTGCTGCACACTCAGAGCCATGCAGCTTTCGGCGCGCGCATCGTCGCGCATCAGTGAAAGCGCGCAGGTCGCCTCGCGCTCGTTGTGACGAAGTCGCTCCAGAATCCAGTCTTCCAGATCGAGCCAACGTGATAAGCCATCAAGTTGAAGCTGAGATTCGAGTTGGGGATCGAGAGATTCATCCAGCCTGGCCGCTGGAGGCATCAGGTCGCTCGCATTCATGGTCGCCTCCCAGGCCCGCTTGGGACCCCGTGCGCAGAACCCGGGGTCCCGACCATGGTGCAGGTCAGCGGGGTACAATCCGTGCCTTACGCCTCTGCCGGTTCAGCCGAATTCATGATCCAGCGCGCTGATTTCGGCTCATTCTTTGGCAGTATGTCCAAATGAATCACGGCCAGGCGGAACGCAACTGCTGCTGCCGTGACGACTGCCAGCGTAAGCGCCAACTCAGGCCATTTCGGCGAGTAGTTCGCGCCTGTCGTCGCATCGATCGCGGTGATCGAAACGTTGAGGCGGTTTGCCATGAAGCCCATCACCACCGTTGCACAAGTCCAGTACAGCGCCCTGGGCGTATTCCGTATCTTGCTTTGCGAAAGCAGGGCGACGGGGATGATCACGAGCAACATGATTTCGAGCCAGAAGTAAGCGGTCTCAATGCGGCGCGTGAAGAGGTATTGCAGAGCATGATTTCTCCACAGGTCGATCGCTCGGAAAATGCCGTACACGCCCAGCATGATTCCCATGACGCGGCTCAGTTCTTCAAGGATGCTGTATTCGATACGAACGTTGAGAGAACGCACGCACAAGTACAGCGCGACAATCAGCATCGCGATGCCAGCCGGAATCGCTGAAAGATAGAACATTGTTGTGAGATACGGGCTATACCAGAGCGGATACACCTTGCCCTTCGCAATCAGGAAGAGACCGCCGAGGAACGATTGGTGCATCGACGAAAGCAGCACGCCAGCGAGTACCAGCGCGATGAGAACTTTGTGATGCCAGTGCAGATAGAAGTCGCGCGCAGCTTTCCATGGCAGCTTCTCGATCAGCGATGGCGAGAACTCGAGCGCCAGCACGCTGGTATATGCCATCACGCACATCGAGACATCGAACAGGACAGAGTGTCCGTTCCAGTAGATGAGTGGATGCCAGATGCGCCACGGCAATCCGAGTTCGTACAACATGCCGGTGCACACCGTGGAGTAGCCCAGGAACGACAGCAGGATCGAGGCGCGCAGGATGGGCCGGTAACGCTCCATCCCAAGCAGGTATACGGCACCCGCGAGGCCGAATCCGCCGGCTGAGAGTCCAACTCCGCACAGCGTTCCAAAGCCGACCCACAGACCCCAAGGTTGCGCGTCAGTCAGGTTCGTACTCGCCTGCCATCCGATGAAAAACCTCAAATAGGCTGCGTATGCCCCGACCATAAAGATGATCGCCGTGATTGCGCGCCACAACGTAAGTTTCGGTAATTTCGCAGCCATGGTTAGCTCCTTCCCTCATCGATCTTTTCCGTCTGTTTCGGTTGCGCGGTATGCGACTCCGCCAGTGCTACGTCGCGCCGGCGCTGCGTGATCCAGTACAACGCCGCCAGCATCGATCCGCCGACGAGCACGACCGTGGGCGTCTCGCCCAATGCCGCAGCCGATAACGTCGGCAGCGGTTGGCTGCCAAGCGCTGGTTTCACGAAGCCGAGCTCTTCAAACGCCACGTCCGAGATGTAGAAGACCGACGTTCCGCCGAACTCCTCCACGCCGTAGACCCGGGGCACGTAAGACGAGTCCGAGCGGACACGGCTCCAAGCCTCTTTAAGAATGTCTTCGCGATTGCCAACCGTGCTGGCATCCAGCGGACAAGCCTCAACACACGCAGGCTTTTCACCGGCCGCCTGGCGCTCGGCGCACATATCGCACTTCTTTACATAAGGCGCCAGCTTCGACCATTCATACTTCGGCACCGCTTGCGGGCACGCAATCATGCAATAACGGCAGCCCATGCACTTCTTGGCGTCGTAGGTCACCGGGCCGAAGGAACTCTTCTTCAGGGCACCCACGAGACACGCCGAAGCGCAAGCCGGATCTTCACAATGCAGACACATGCGGCGGACAAACTTCTCGCCGTGCTGCTCTACCACGGTCAGCGCCGTGTCGGACAAGTGTGCCTGGTGCTGCTCTGGAAAACCGTGAACTCTCTGGCATGCCTGCTCACAACTCTGGCATCCGACGCAGCGCTTGATATCTACCAAGATCGCTTTCTTTTCCATGATGTCCTCCTCTCCTCAGTTCGTTTCAAGCGCTATGTCAGGAAGAATTCGTGGATCAGCTTCCGCTGCGAGCCGGGATCGAGCTGCGCAAGCAGGCCGCTAACCGGCATTCCACCATCTTGTGCCAGCGCCGGCGCCAGCGTCTGCGCCAGCGAGCGAACATGGCCGAGGCTGTTCTGCATCCAGGGCGCGACCAGCGTTCCCGTCACCAGATTCTTCAGGTTGGTCGAGAGCTCAGGCGACTTCACGACGCAGATCCAGCCGTCGCGATACGGATCTTTCGTCGTGAGTTCCGGATTCTTAATGGCTTCGTGGTTGACCGACGTGATGACGCCTTCGATCGGCGAAAGCAGATCGACCGTGAGACCCTCGGTCGTAATCGACATCAGCTTCTGACCCTGGCGAACCCAGCGGTTCAGGCCGACGACCTCAATGCGCTCAATCTTGCCGATCAGGCTGGAAGCGAAGCTGTCAATGCCGATACGGGCATTCTGTCGCCCTTCGTCGAGCACCCATGTGTGTCCCGGATGGAAGCAATAGCCCTTTGGGATATCAAAGCCTTGCTCCTTGGAGATGCGCGGTGCGGCGGGGCGCGCCCACGCATTCGGCTCTTTCACCTGCACGGCAACATTGCCGGTGCCACGGCGGAAGTATGTGATGCTGATGACCAGCAGGAATGTGAGCAGTACGAATAGGATCGACATAATTGCCTCCTTGCGATTGCGGAGCCAGCGTTTTGCTCCGCCCATCAAAACCTGCGAGACGTTCACCCCTGCCGTTCAGCTAGGCGCGGGTGAAGGCTGCCTCCGGCTCTGTAAAGAGCACGTAGATGGCAATCAGCGATGTGACTGTTTGGCTTTGAAGGGAAAGGAGTTACGAGAAGGCTGCAAAATGCAGTGCTGTCAAAGCACTGCATTTTGCAGTGGTGCACCGCTTTTTGCAGTGCTGCGAATTGTGCTGTTAGTGCGAACCTTGTTTCGCAGCTGGAGATTCCGCTGCGAGGGCGTCGTCCTCAAGGTCTTTCTTCTTGAGACGACGCAAGATAGAAGTTGAGTGGATACCGAGGATGCGGGCGGCCTGAGCTTTGTTATTGCCGGTCGCGACCAACACTTCGTTGATGTAACGCTCTTCGACTTCGCGCAGGGTGGCGAACGCCTCTCCCGCAGCTGGGGTTTCCGCAGCAAGTACAGCACGCTCGGCCGGAGAGGTTTCCGGCGTGAATTCCCTAATTTCCTCCGGCAGGCACTCCGCATCGATGTCGCCTTCCGCAGCGAGAATCATCGTGCGCTCAATAACGTTTTTCAGTTCGCGAATGTTGCCGGGCCAAGGATATTGCTGCAGCAGTTCGGCTGCGCCTGGGGTGAATCCTGTGAAGTTCTTTTTCAGCTCGCTGTTGTACCGCTGCATCATGTCGAGCGCCAGTGGCAGAACGTCTTCTTTCCTCTCGCGCAGCGGAGGGATGAACAACGGCATCACGTTCAGGCGGTAGTAGAGGTCTTCGCGGAACTCGCCACGGGCTGCGGCTTCTCTCAGAACCTTGTTGGTTGCCGCGATGATACGAACATCCACGTTGATGGTGCGGGTTCCGCCCAATCGCATAAACGAACCCTCTTCCAGCACGCGCAGCAACTTGGCCTGCACGCTGAAGGACATGTTGCCGATCTCGTCCAGAAACAGGGTTCCATGGTCCGCCTTCTCCAGCAGGCCTTCCTTGCGTCTCCGAGCGTCAGTGAACGCACCCGGCTCATAGCCAAAAAGTTCGCTCTCCATCAGCGCGTCGGGCAGTGCGGCGCAGTTGAGTTCCAGCAGGGGATCGTGCGCGCGCGGGCTGTGATAATGGATTGCCTTCGCCAGCACCTCCTTGCCAGTGCCGCTATCGCCCTGAATCAGAATCGTTGTTTTGTCCGACTCCGCCGCCTTTCGTGCCATCTGCAACATCTCGCGCATCACAGGACTTCGCGTTGCTACCCGGCCGAAATCGTAGCGGCCTTTTTGTGTTTCCACCGTGTCGCTGACGCGCACGCGCAAGGCCAGCATCTCTGTCGCGCGCTCGATCGTGTTCGTCATATCGACGATGTGGAAGGGCTTAATAAGGTAGTCGTACGCACCCAGTTTCATTGCCTCGACCGCGCGATCCACCATGTGGTAGGCGCTCATCATGAGCACAATCGTGGCCGGGTTGAGTTTCTTGATCTGCCGCAGCACTTCAATGCCGTTGATGCCGGGCAGCACCACATCCACCAGCGCAAGGTCGGGACGCTCATCGGCGAATATCTTCAGGCCTTCTTCCCCGGACATCGCAACAAACACTTCGTAGCCTTCGGCCTTCAACGCCCGCCCGATCGTGCGCAACGTCAGCGATTCATCGTCGAGGACAAGGATGGAGTAGGGCATTACGCAACGACCTCTTCGCTCTCCGGCATTGGCCGGCCTTCCTGCCGAATGGGCAGGCGCATGCGAACTGTTGTGCCACGACCCGGAATGCTGTCCACACGGATGTCGCCGCCGTGGCTACGAATGTATGCCTGGCTGATGCTCAATCCGAGTCCGGTTCCCTTCCCGCGCTTGGTCGTAAAGAAGGGCTCGAATACGTGCGGGAGAATGTCGGCCGGAATCCCACAACCGGTATCGGCGACAACTATCTCTACAGCATCGTCAAACTTCACCTTCTCGGCCGTGATGCTGATCTTGCCGCCTCCGGTCGTGGCCTGCGCGGCATTCAACAGCAGGTTCATGATGACCTGTGATATCTGGTTCGCGTCAGCACTGATCGCCGGCAGATCCTGGGGAATGTTCTTCAGCATGGCTATGCCCCGGAACATCGGCTGATGAGCGACAAAGTTCAGCGTTTCTGCCACAAGCCGGTCCAGGTTGATTTTGCTGATGAGTAACGGTCCCGGACGCGCATAGTTCAACAGTCCACGCACGGCGAATGAGATGCGCTTCGCACCCTCGATGCACTGCTCGATCTCGGCCCGCTGCTCGCCGTCGATGGCTTCATTCAGCTCCAGTTCGAGGTGCGACAGTATGCCGAGCAGCGGATTGTTGATCTCGTGAGCGGCTCCTAACGCAAGCTGCGCCAGCGAAGCGAATTTCTCGTACTCGCTTAACTGGGCCTCGAACTGCATCTTCTCCTTTGCGAGCTCGCGCTCTTCCTCGAGCTTGCGCATCAATTCCTGCTGCGCCAGGTCGCGCTCGTGTTCGCGATGCGCCGCCAGGTCACGCGTGCGCCGAAGTTCAGTATTAAGCTTGCCGAGTGCGCGCGCACGGATCAACATCCCGGCCAGCGCTATCGCAAGCGCAACGGCCAGCGCGACAAGCGCCGCGAGCTCGGAGTCGACCGTCGCAGGCAACCATGTGGGACGCGCAGGCAGAGCACCCGCTTCAACCGTCATGGTGCACACCATCGCCAAAGCGGCAGCGCACGTTGCCAAACGTCGCGGGCGAATGCGCCGTGCCGCCCCGGGATTGTACGCAAAATTCATGGATGCCGCCTTTTCCATGATTTGCCTATATGGACATCAGTGCAGTGATTGAAATCACGCGGGCGGGTGAGGCCATGCGCGATGGAGTATGCTTTCGGTAAGCGCCAATAGTGCGAAAGGACTTCTGGTGCACGATAAGCGATTCGACCCCAAGCAGGTTCACAGACTCGAAGATCCCGAGCGGCTCACGTGGCTGCCGCCCGTTGAAATCATCGACGCGCTTGGCGTTGAGCCGGGCATGCAGGTTGCCGATATTGGGGTGGGGACCGGCTACTTCGCATTTCCCCTCGCGCACGCTGTTGCCCCCGGGCGTCTCTTCGCCATCGATGTCGAGCCCCAGATGCTCACCCTCTTGCGCGAGAAACTCTCGGTGCCTGGCGCGCCTGCCAACATACATACCATTGAGGGCGAAGCCGCCAGAACCGGCCTCCAGGACCAGTCGTGCGACGTGGCTTTCTACGCAACCGTCTGGCATGAAATCGACGACCACACTGCCGCGCTCGACGAGGCATCCAGGTTCTTGCGCTCCGGCGGACGCATCGCCATCCTCGATTGGAGCCCTGAAGCCACACGTCCTCCCGGCCCGCCTCTCGAACATCGCATCGCGCGCGCAGACGTTGAACGCCAGCTTTCGCGTGCAGGTTGGACCATAACGACATCGCAGATACTGGGCCGCTACACCTACCTCGTCATCGCCTCGCACCTTTGAACCCCTCGCGCTGAAATGAAAAGCGGCCCTGTCACAATGGCAGGGCCGCTTGCCGATGTTGTTGGAATCTGGAATATGCGTTTACAGGTTGACTCTCTTCATCCCCGGTTCGTCATATCGTTCGCCAGCAGCGGCGCCAGGTGGGGCAACGGCATCGATCATTCTCAGATCATCTGCGCTGAGCCGGATGTTCACGGCAGCCGCGTTTTCCTCTAGATACTTTTCGCGCTTCGTGCCCGGGATCGGGACAATGTCATCGCCTTGCGCCAGCAGCCATGCCAAGGCCAGTTGCGAAGGCGTGCATTTTTTCTCCGCCGCAATCTGTTCCAGCTTGTTCTGGATTTTGATGTTGCGCTCCAGGTTCTCTCCCTGGAAGCGCGGCGCACTGCGACGATAGTCGTTCGCCGCCAGGTCATCGCCTTTCTTGACTTTGCCGGTCAGGAAGCCTCGGCCCAATGGTGAGTACGGCACGAACGTGATCCCCAACTCCCGGCAAGCAGGAATGCTCTCTTCCTCGGGATCGCGCGTCCACAGCGAGTACTCCGTCTGCAGCGCCGCAATGGGATGCACGGCGTACGCCCGCCGGATCGTGTTCGGCGCCGCTTCCGACAGTCCAAGGTGGCGCACCTTTCCCTGCTCCACCAGTCGAGCCATGGCGCCCACTGTATCCTCAATCGGCACGTTCGGGTCGACGCGGTGCTGGTAATAAAGATCTATGGTGTCGATTCCCAGACGCTTCAAGCTGGCGTCGCATTGCTGCTGAACGAACTCAGGCTTGCCGCACACATCGACCCACGCACCGCTTGCGTCACGCACATTGCCGAACTTGGTCGCGAGCACCACCTCTCCTCGGCGCTCCCGTACGACGCGGCCGACCAGTTCTTCATTGTGTCCCATGCCGTACACGTCGGCCGTGTCCAGGAAGTTGATGCCGAGATCGAGCGCCTTGTGAAGCACGCGCAAAGACTCTTCATCGTTCCTCTCGCCGTAAAACTCGGACATCCCCATGCAGCCCAGCCCTATGGCGGAAATCTCCAGACCGCTCTTTCCAAGCACGCGATATGTCATCTGTGAAGTACGCGTCATAACTGCTCCTAACTGTTTGTTCGTGTTGGTTGGGGAGTTCTTTTTTTGATTCCCTAGCAGCTCAGCGACTCAGCAGCTTCAAGCTTAATGAGCCCCCACGGCCGGCCCGCCATGATGTCTCGGTTTCCGCATAAACAGGATCAGCGGGATCATGAGAAGGAACAGCGCGCCGAGTATTCGGAACGCATCCACGAACGAGATCATCGCGGCCTGCTTAGCTACCGTGCCAAAGAGCGCCGCATACGCCTGCTGCGTTGCAGTCGCCACGTCAGACCCGTGCGCGATGAAAGCGCTTCGCATCATCTCGAACATCGAACGCGTCACCTGATCGTATTGCGTGACATGCGCGCCCATGATGTTGGTGTGTTCCTGCCCCGAGCGCGCAATGAGTGTCGTAACCGATGCGATTCCAATACTCGCTCCGACGTTGCGCATCAAGTTGAAGACGCTCGTAGCATTTCCCATCTGTTCTTTGGGAATGGGATCGTTCGTGATCGTCGTGAGCGGCACGAAGAGCAATCCCATGGCCATCCCCTGAGTTATCTGTGGCCAGAAAATATCCCAATATCCAGCTTGCAGATTCAATTGACCTAGCTGGAGCAAGCTGAAGCCGGCCACCACAAGGCCGCAGGCAAGAAGCTTTCTTGGCTCCACCTTGCCCATAAGGATTGCGACTATTGGCATGAACAGGAATGAGCCCATGCCGCGGGGCAGCATCGCCAACCCAGACTCCATCGCGGGATAGCCCATCAGCGTCTGCAACCAGATCGGCAGCAGCACCGTGCTGCCATACAGCACGAACCCCAGGATCGTCATCATGAACACGCCTGTGGCATACGTGCGGTTACGGAACACTCGCAGGTTTACCACCGGATCTTTGGTCCTGAACTCGCGTATGACGAAAGCAATGAGCCCACCAATGGCGAGGAACGCCAGCGCACGGATGAATACGGAGCTGAACCAGTCTTCCTGCTGTCCCTTGTCGAGGAAGATCTGCAGCGCGCCCATGCCGATGACCAGCAAACCCATTCCCCAGTAGTCCACCCGGCTCGAGGCGCGCTTGATGTAGTGCGGGTCGAAGATGAACAGCTTGGCCATGATCGTCGCCAGAATGCCGATCGGCAGGTTGATGTAGAAGACCCAACGCCAGCTATACGCGTCGGTAATCCACCCGCCGAGAACCGGTCCAAGCATTGGGGCCACCACGATGCCGAGTGCCCAAAACGCCATGGCTTTGCCGCGACGCTCCGGTGGAAAGGCCTCCAGCATGATCGCCTGTGAGAGCGGCTGCAACCCGCCACCCGTCGCGCCCTGGACAACGCGGAAAAAGATGAGCAATGGCAGACTGGGAGCCAATCCGCAAGCCAGCGATGAAAGCGTGAAGCCAAAAACCGAGATCAGCAAAATTCGCTTGCGCCCGAAATAGTTCGCCAACCAGCCCGTCATCGGTAAAACGATTGCATTCGAAACCAGGTACGACGTGAGCACCCATGTGGTCTCTTCCACCGTCGAAGAAAGGCTGCCCGCAATATGCGGCAACGCCACATTAACGACAGTGGTATCCAGCACCTCCATAAAGGTGCCGAGCATGACCGAGACGGCGATGAGCCACGGATTGATAAATGGTGTGTGCTGTTGTTCGGTCATTCCTTGCGCCGTTGATCCCTTTGAATTATTCAGGAAGACTGACTTCCGACGTGCCCAAGCATGCCGGAAGTCATTACTTCAACCTGACGCTCGGAACAACCGACATGCCGGGACGAAGCAGGTGCTGCGGATCCGCACCTTTCTTGAAGGTGATCTTCACCGGAATGCGCTGAACGACCTTCACGAAATTGCCCGTTGCGTTTTCTGGCGGAAGCAGGCTGAAGCGCGCTCCCGTAGCTCCACCGACGCTGTCCACATGTCCTTCGAAATCCTTGTCGTAGGCATCCACATGGATTGTGACTGGCTGTCCCGGGCGCATGTCCTTCAACTGCGTTTCCTTGAAATTCGCCGTCACGTAGATATCGTCCATCGACACCAGCGCCGCGAGCGGCTGACCGGGCTGTATCACCTGTCCAACTTCCACCGACCGCTTACTGACGATACCGCTGGCGGGTGCTTTGATCGTCGTGTAGCGCAGGTTCAACTCCGCCATGGCGACGGCTGCCTGGTATTTCTGCACGCTCGCCTGAGCCGAACCGAAGCGCGCCCGCGTGATCGCTACCTGTTCTGGCCCAGTGCCGGCCGTGCGAACGCCTGCTTCGGCCTGAACGACATGGCTCTCAGCGGCGGCTACGCCGGCCTGCGCAGCATCTACCGTGGCACGAGCCGACTGCTCGGCGGCAACGGTCGCATCAAATTGCTGACGCGAGATTTCATCGCGCTCGACCAACTGCTGCATGCGCTCAAGATCTTTTGAGACCCGCTGGTAAGTCGCTTGTGCTTCGCGCAAACGCGCCCGCGCGGCTTCCACTTCGCGTTGTGTCGCAACATGCGAGGCCCTGGCCGTAGCTAACTGATTTGTTGTGCTCACGGTGCTGACCGGAATCGAGGTCTGTGCTGCGTGCGCCGAAGCTTCCGCATCTGCCAGTTCCGCCTTCGCCCGCTCCAAAGCTACTTCATAGTCGCGCGGGTCCAGTTGCGCCAGGACCGTTCCGGCTTCCACAAATTGATTGTCCTGAAAATTGACTGCGATTACCGTGCCGCCCACACGCGCACTCATCGGCGTGATGTGGCCGTCGACCTGCGCGTCATCCGTGGACTCGTGCGCTGAGTAGTGACGCCATACAAAATAACCACCCACAATGATGACCAGGACAGCTATGACAAGGCCCCACTTCACCCCAGGGTGTTCGCGCAGATAGCTCGTCGCCCTGGCGCGTTTGGACGCTTCAACGTCCTCTTCCGGCCAAGGCTCCCGAACATCGGCTTCCTGCACCTCTACGTCTTGTCCGATGTCCTTCCTGGATTCGGGCACGAGTTACTTACCTCCTAGAAATTTCTTCGTGTCGCGTCTTCCGCGATGCCCAACGCGCGCGCCAGGCTCAGCTTCGCGAAGTTATGCGCGTACAGGCTTGCGATGAAATTTTCTTCCGCATTGGCCTGCGCTTCCTGGGCCTGCACCAATTCGACGTTGTTCGTCACGCCCGCTGCAAACCGGTCGCGCGACTGCGCAACCTGCTGCCGAGCAACATCGAGCGCGCTGGTTGCGACCTCAAGTTGTTGCGCCGCAGCGTTCAGGTCGAGAAACGCCGTCCTTACTTCGTACTCGATGCGCCCGCGCAAATCGTCGAGTTCAGCTCGACGCCGGTTCATCAGCGCGTCCGCCTGCATCACGTCGCCCCGAACCTTGCCGCCCTGGAAAATCGGTAACTTCAGTGCCGCTGCTGTGCTGAAAGTTCCGTGCGAGTTGCCAGGCGTAGCGCCGATCAAGCCGTAGTCCGCGGTCACTCCCAATGACGGCAGAGCTCCGCCGATCGCTGCCTTGCGCGTTAGTTCGGCTGCCTTCAACAGCGATTGTGCTCTGCCATAATCGGCGCGTTTTTCGTACGCGCTCTTGAATGCCTCGTCCAAAGTGATCGGCACAGCTTTGGCATTCGGAATCCGATCGGCAAGCGTGAACTGCTGCCCAAGCGGCATCCCAATCGTGCGAGCCAGCGCGAGCAACTGTTTCGAAAAATCATTCTGCGCAATCAGCAAACGCTGTTGCTGTGCCTGCATCTCCACCTGCGCCCGCAGCACGTCAATCCCTGCAATCATGCCTGCATTCTTCAGGTCCACAGATTGGCGATAGATGGTTTGCGCTGTCCTGAATTGGGCCTCAGCAGCTCCCACGCGCGCCGAACCGGCAAGCGCCTGAAGGTACGATGCTCCCACCACCAACACGACAAGGTCTCGCGCGTTCTGATAACTGAACTGCGCGGCCCGCACGTTCTCGTTCGCCGCGCGGGAGTTGTACAAATCATGAAAGTCGACCACCTTCTGGGTCACTACCGCACGGGTATCGAAAACGCTGAACGGGCCCACGACAGACGGCGTGCCTGGCGCTCGCGGCAGCCCGTAAGCTGCCAGGTTAACCTGCTGCACGCTCTCGGCCATCCCCGCTTGCAGGTTCGGCAGCAATGAACTAAGCGCTTGCCAACGCGCACCCCTGGCGGCCAGATTACCCTGATCCGCGAGGAGCAGTCCGAGATTGAACTTCAGCCCGCGGTCAATCGCATCCAGCAGCGTCAGGGACACGACCCCAGGCGTGACCTCTCCCTGCGGCACCGAACCAAGAAAACTATTGTCGATGCCTATCTGGGGCGACGGCGCATTCACCGGCGCGGCGGCCGTTTGCGTCGAAGTACGGTAAAGGTCAGCGCCAACCTGCTGCCCGAAGGCAGCTGTCGCGATAAGCAACCACAAAATCAGAGCGGCCCTGATGAGCCGGAAGAGATTCCGTACTATATGCAATGATCTTTCCTTGCTCACGCTGTCTCCCGCGCCGATTCCACTGGATGAACTACGACGTCCTGCGCGGGCGGACTCTACGAAAGCGCACCCTGTTTTTGATTCAGCAGGATAGTCCTAAGACTCACGCGTTATAAATACACGGGGGTTCTGCGATTGGATGCTGCGTCGTTTACGTTTGTACCAAGCTCAACGAATTCTAGCAACTTACGTCGCGCCCCGCAGAAGAACGAGCACTGCCACGTAAATCAGCTTGCTAACGCTTGGCGAGCATCTCTTGCACGACTTTGCGGAACCGCGTTCCTGCTTGCTATAATTGCAAAGTCAAATCGCAGCACAGCAATTCCTTCGCTGCTGCAGTGTGTCGGGGAGTGGCTCAGCCTGGTAGAGCACCTGGTTCGGGACCAGGGGGTCGGAGGTTCAAATCCTCTCTCCCCGACCA
>DATMYA010000016.1 GCA_035561135.1 Clostridia bacterium | reverse complement strand
TGGGCCTCCGTGAGTATCACTCCGGACCGGCCCGTAGCGCTGGCCGGCCAGTTTCACACGCGCGTCTCAAGATCCGTGCACGATCCGGTGACGGCCACTGCCTTGGCGTTAGAGAGCGGCGGCGAGCAGGCAGTGCTGGTATCGCTCGATGTAGTGGCGGTGAGCAAAGATTTGCTGGCGCGCGTCCGCGCGCGCCTCAAAGCCACGCTGCCTGAGCTCGACGGCCGCAAGCTGCTGCTCAATGCCACCCACACGCACACGGCTCCGGAAATGCGCGAAGGCAATTACGAGATCCCCGAAGGCGTGATGACTCCCTCCGAGTTCCTGGAGTTCCTGACGGACAAGGTGTGTGGAGCCGTAGTTGAAGCGTGGAAAGCGCGCCGCCCTGCCGGCGTAAGTTGGGCACTGGGCCATGCGGTGATTGGTTATAACCGGCGCGCTGTATTTGCCGACGGACGGTCAACCATGTACGCCAAGCTCGACCGGCCCGACTTCATGGGCTTCGAGGGCTATGAGGATCACGCTCTGGAACTGATGTTCTTCTGGACGCCGGAGCGCAAGCTGACCGGCATCGGCGTCAACGTGGCCTGCCCCTCCCAGGTACTTGAACACCAGTACTTCATCTCCGCCGATTTCTGGCACGACATCAGGCTCGAACTCCGACAGCGCTACGGCGACGGCTTGTTCGTGTTCCCCATGACCGGCGCGGCCGGTGACCAGTCGCCTCACGTGCAGCTCCGCAAAGCGACCGAGGCGAAAATGCGCCAGCGGCTAGGTGTTTCCGAAACGGGCCAGATCGCCCGCCGCATCGCACACGCTGTCGAAGATGTCTATCCGGCCGCAGCCGCTGCTATTCGAACCGCGGCGCCGTTCGCGCATCGCGTTGAAGACTTGCGCTTGCCAGTGCGCAAAGTGACTCCCGCGGAGTTGCAGTGGGCCCGAGCAGAGCACGCCCGCCTGGAGAAGGCGCCCGCCACGGAGCGCAATCGATACCGGCTCATGAAGCGCGCCAGCGATGTGATTGAGCGCTATCGCGGGCAGGACAGCACCACAGAGTTCCCGATGGAATTGCACGTGATCCGCTTAGGCGACGTTGCGCTGGCCACCAACCCATTCGAGCTGTTTGTGGACTTCGGCCTCCGGATGAAGGCGCGCAGCCGAGCTGAACAGACCTTCCTGCTGCAACTGGCCTGCGACAGCGCCGGGTATCTGCCGACCGAAAAGGCGGTGGCGGGAGGCGGCTATGGCGCTGAAATCCCCAGCAACAAGGTAGGGCCGGAAGGCGGCCAGTTACTGGTGAACCGCACGGTGGAATTGATCAATTCACTTTTCGAATGACTCTTAAGGAGCCCCGATATGAAGCGAAATTTTGCATTACTCGGCGGCCTGCTTCTGGCGTCTCTGCTATGGAGCCAGGAATTCCGGGCCACTCTGTCAGGCCGCATCATGGACAGCACTGGAGCCTCGATCGCCGGTTCCACAGTGCTGGTCAAGAACGTCGCCACCAACGAGCAGAACACCACCGTTTCGGATGCCCAGGGCGACTACCGGGTCCCGTTCCTCAGACCCGGAACTTACCAAGTCTCGGCCGAGGCGCCCGGATTTAAGAAATTCGTGCGTTCGGGCTTGATTCTTAATCTCGGCCAGGCCGCCAGCCTGGAAATCAAGCTGGAGGTCGGTGGGGTAACCGAACAGGTCACGGTTACCAGCGAAGCTCCGCTGCTCGACGCCGTCAAGGCGGACCGCGGGAGCGTAATCGACAACCAGCGCGTCACGCAGTTCGCCCTCAACGGCGGCAATCCGATGATGCTTTCCCGGCTGGTGCCGGGCGTCGGCTTCACCGGTCAGATTGCGGCGCAAGGCATCTTCTCCCAAGGCGCCATCGAGAAATGGGCCATGAACGGCGGACTGTCCAACTCCAACAGCTTCCAGTTGGACGGCGCACCCAATGACACCAAGGCCTTCAATGGCGGTGTTGGCTATGTACCTCCCGTCGATTCGGTCCAGGAGTTCAAGATCCAGACCAATATCTACGACGCCCAGTACGGCCGTACCAGCGGCGGCATCCTCAACATCTCAGTGAAGAGCGGCACCAACGTCTTTCACGGCACCGGCTACGAATACCTGAACCGCTCGTGGGGCAGCGCCAATTCCTTCCAGAACAATGCCATCGGCGCACCGCGCGGGCAGTCGACCAGGGACCAGTTCGGCTTCCATCTGGAGGGCCCGGTGCTGATCCCGAAAGTCTACGACGGCCGCAACCGCACCTTCGTCACGGGCACCTTCGAGAGCATGCGCAATTCGACTCCGATGCCCCTGCTGCTGTCCGTGCCGGAAGCGGACATGCGCGCCGGGGACTTCAGCAAACTGGTGGACGCCAACAACCGCCTGATAACGATCTACGACCCCACCACGGGGCGCGACATCAATGGCGTCTGGACGCGCACACCGTTCGCCGGCAACGTCATCCCCAAGGACCGCATCAACCCGATCGCCACCAACATCCTGGGCTTCATGCCCAAGGCCAACACCAAGACCGCGGGCCAAGGTTATTCGAGATTGAATTATCAGGTCGGTGGAGCCGCGAATCCCGGCAGTTCCACGGGCTATAGCGTGGTCGGCAAACTGGACCATAACCTCGGCGACAATCACCGCTTCTTCTTCCGCCGCGGCTGGAGCGACTGGACCTACCACAACAGTTTCAACGGCCTGCGCGGCCTAGGCGAGTACTCCAACGAATGGGGCGAGAAGAAGATCAACGACTCCTATGTATTGGACTGGGTCGGCACCCTGAGCCCCACCTTCATCGCCAACCTGCGCCTGTCGTTCAACTTCTTCAACAACGATCGGAATATCGTCGAGAACGCCAATTATCCACTGACCAAACACGGCTTTCCGGAATCCATGAACAACCAGGTAGTCCTCCCCGATTGGTTCGGCAGGTACGAGTTCTCCAACTACACCACCCTGGGCGGGTACTACCAGATCAACCACACGAACAATTTCGGCATCCAGCCGACCGTCACCAAGGTGATCGGTCCGCACGTGATCAAAACCGGTTTGGACCTGCGCTGGACCCAGTGGTCGGTGGGCACTTATAACAGCAACCCCCCGTTTACGCTGGCGGCCAATCCGGGCTGGACGCAACAGCAGTACAACCGCGCCGACGCCCTGAGCGGCGATTCCGTTGCGTCCTTCCTTCTCGGGACGCCGAGCAGCGGGAGTGCCTCCGTCAACGCCTTCCCCATTTTTCTCTACCGCTACTACGCGCCCTGGATCCAGGACGACTGGAAAGTGTCCCGCCGCCTCACCTTGAACCTGGGTTTCCGGTGGGACCTCAACCATCCGCCCACCGAGCGTTTCAACCGCCTCACCCGCGGCTTCGACGCCCAGACGTTGAGCCCGGTCGATGCTCTGATCAACCGCGCCGCTTATCCCGGCACCCCGCCCGTCCGCGGCGGCATGCTGTTTACCGGTGTAGGCGGCAACTCGCGCATGCCCGCCAAGCTGCGGAAAAGCAACTTCCAGCCGCGCTTCGGTTTCGCGTACAGCCTCCGCGACAACCTCGTCGTCCGCGGCGGATGGGGTCGCACGTACATGAATCCGACCGAGAGCTACGACTCGCTTAATTACGGGTTCAGTCAGCGCACGGATGTCGTCACCTCGCTCGACGGTACCCGCACCTCCATTCCCAACGTCCTGAACAACCCGTTCCCGAACGGTGTGATCGCGCCCGCCGGAGCCTCCCGCGGACTTCTCACCTTCCTGGGACAGGGATTCAATGTCGCCAACCCCGAGTTCCGCATCCCCTACCTCGACCAGTTCTCGCTGGGCTTCCAGTACGGCCTGCCGTTCTCCTCGAAGGTAGAGATCTCATACGTGGGCAGCCGCGGCCACGACCTGCAGGATACTTATCCGTTCAACAATTACGACGTCTCCCTGCGGAACAAGTGCAACCTGATGGAAGGCGGCAACCCGCTGTATTGCGACGAGCGCCTCCCCAATCCCTTCTACCAACTGGAGCCGTTCACCGGCACCTCGCTCTACAGCAGCCCCACCGTCGCGCGCACCTCGCTGGCGGTTGCGTATCCGCAGTTCGGCACCCTCACCGAGGTGAACCGTAATGACGGCAAGAGCTGGTACAACTCCCTGCAGATCACCTGGGAAACGCGGCGCAAGAGCGGCTTGAACGTGATGGTATCCTACACGCTTTCAAAGCAGATAATGCAGCGTGGCTGGCTGGATAGCCTCCGCATGGAGCCGCAGCGCGGTCTCGTGGATTGGGACCGGCCCCACCGCTTGAGCATCGGCAGCATCTACGAGCTGCCCTTTGGCAAGGGCAAGCACTGGCTCAATACCTCGCACCCATTCTGGAGCCGGCTGGTGAGCGGCTGGGAGAACGCCACCATGTTCTTCTACGAATCCGGCCGCCCGTGGGCCCTTCCTAACGTCATCACCCTCAAAGACGCGCGGGTGGGCGACGTCGACTGGAGTGCGCCGGACGTGCGCGCCGTGCAACCCTGCGTGGCGCAGTGGAACGACAACGGCAGCATCACCATGCAGCCCTACAGCGTGAGCTACGGCTGCAAGGAGTACTACTACCTGGTGCCGCCGCGCTACAGCCCGCGTTTTTCGACCGTCAACGACGGCCGCATACGCCTGCACTCCGCGCCGCAGGTGGATCTCTCGTTGAACAAGACAACCCAGATCACCGAGAAGACCCGCCTGCAGTTCCGCGCCGAAGCCTTCAATGCCACCAACACGTACCTGTTCCTCGCGCAGCCCTTCAACAATAGCGTCACCAGCGCGCTGTTCGGGACTCTAAACAAGGCTTCCGTCAGCACGGCCAACTCCAACCGGGGACGCACCATCCAGCTCGGATTGAAGTTTCTTTGGTAACACGCGCCGTGGAGCGCCCGGTTCAGCGCCCGGGCGCTCCCCCGTTTCCACCGTCCGGCTGGACGATCTCCTGGTCCGTGGCGGTTGTGGACTGATGTGGTCAGACCGTGTAATAGTGGTAGGGTGGATCACTAAAAATGGAACCTCACCCCAATGCAACTGCGACCTGATCTGATCGATGCGAACAGACCGGTCTCTATTCCTCAACAGCTACGGACCCTTCTGCTGAGGGCGATCCGCGAGGGCACATTCAAAGCCGGGGACCGCTTGCCTTCCGAGCGCAGCCTCGCCGAACAATGTGGAATCTCGAGGACTTCCGTACGGGAAACAATCACAGAACTCCTCAGCGAGGGCGTCCTTTCCCGAATGGCCGGGCGGGGCACGTTCGTCTCCAAAGCCGCTCCTAGGTGCGACCCGAAGGCGGTCGGGGTCCGCCAGATCGGCTTCTGGATCGGCGCCGGCATTTTTGGATTCGTCCAACCGGGCTATAACCAAATCCTCACCGGGGTGGGAGAGGTCTGCCGCGAGCGGGGCTACCGCCTTCAGTTCCATGCCATTGACGAAAGTACTCAATCGCTCGACCAGATCTTCGCAGAAGACGACTTGACTGGAGGGTTGGACGGAAACTTAGTAGTCGGCGGCGTTAGCCGGGGTGCGTTCGAGCGACTCCGGCGCTTGGAATGTCCGCTGATTGCGGTAGACCTGTTGGTCGGCGACGAGGCCATGGATGCAATCAGAATCGATTACGCTACTGGTACTCGAATGGCAGTCGAGCACCTGAGAACGCTCGGCCACACCGAGATAGGGTTTATCGGTTTTTCGGCTTCCCAGAAGTATGAGGCCTTTTGGCAATCGCTGGAAGCGTGCGGACTGACCTACCACCCGCGGTACACTCAATTCCTATCTGTTTCCGAGTTGGTTCCGGGAGTTCTGGCGGGCTTTCGCAGTATGCAAAAACTAATAGGGGCAGGGCGTCTGCCCACGGCTCTTCTGGTGACCAACGACTATGTCGCACTAGGTGTCATGGAAGCACTGGCCATCGCTGACATGAAAGTCCCAAAGGACATCAGCGTCGTAGGATATGACGACCTAGGTCTGGGCGCTCAGGCATTGACCACTATCAAAGCGGACCTCATGGAGGTTGGGCGCATAGCAGCAAATGCGCTAATCGACCAACTGGAGAAGGGCGACGATTTGCAGGGTCAAGTGCTAATCCCCGTTCAGCTCCTAGTTCGGGGAACAACCGCGCCGCCCCTGGATGTGAGCATGTCACTTGAGCTAAAGCCAGCTTCCCCTCTGCCGCCAATCTCCATATAATCCCTCTATGGCCCGAGCACAACGGAGCCGGCCGTATTCCGCCAGGCAACAGCTACGACCGCCGCAGCGCCCAGGAAGCGGAAGATTAGCAGCCGGCCGTAAGCGGATCGCAGCGGCGCTCTAGAAGTAGTGGAGTGCCTTCCACAAGGAACGCGAGCAGGCGGCCGAGGCTGAAGCGAAGAAAGCGAAGCCGAAGGCCAAGGCGAAGAAATCCGCGGTCCGGAAGCCTACGCGGAGGAAGAAGTCTGTGACCAGTACGGCCGCTGGCAAAAAGGCGGCCAGAACGGCACCGGCCGAGGTTGTGAATACAACACCAGGGTAGGAGCGGGCGGCCACCGGGTAACTGCTACACCGGTCGGCATGGACGGGAGTGGCTACTTCCTCCTCGGCGCCGCCGGATTCAGCTTCCCAAGCGGTTCACGTACGTTGAGGGCTACGCGACCTTCCTCGACCTATGGAGCATGCGTGGTGCATTGACAACGCCGGCTTCGTCGCCGATCCGACATGGTTCTACGGGCACGATTACTTCGGCGGGCCGTCATCCAGACGGGCTCGTCGACAACGAGGAAATGGAGTTGCCGCTCCTGACGGGTGTGCACCCGGCGGAGTATGCCGCGCGGCGACCGCGCCATCCAAAAACTGGGTAGATCGAGCACGATCTTCCGTAGCGCGCTGGTGTCCCGTGTAGACTATGCAGATCGACCGGCGCCGAGCAGGTTGAGCGGGAACAGACCCGCCGAAACCCGCATCGTGGTAAAAAGGTTGGGAGTCAGGCGTCAATTGCCAAGCCATGGGGTTCACGGGCCCGGAGATTGGGGGGCTAGACCTTCCGATTTTCCAGCCGACCAGTTCCCTCGCGCTGCCAGCTTCAGGTGTTGATCGACCCTCATTAGAACAAAACAGGAAGTGCGCATGTTTGGACGTGGTACTTGGGCCATCGTTGGGCTCGCGAAAGAGTCACTCGACACCTTCAGAACAAGCCTGGAAGACCGACCGGTTATGGCGGCTTGTTCGCAGATGGCCGCATCCGCCGTCACCCGGCAATTCAGTTCCGATGCGCTCGGAATCAATCCGTTCGGCGCTCCCCGTCTCGACGAAGAGCATCCAATCGGTTTAGAGCACCAGGAGGCACTCGCGCAGTATGCGATCACGGAACACGAGGCAGGTTCCGATCACCCCCTTCCCGCAGAGATATTGGACTGCGGGGGCTATGGGTTCACCGTAGCGCAGTTCCAGCTTCACGCCACAATGCCCTGGTATGGCCTATGGGCCGTCTCGAATGAATGGAAGGACGTCAGCGATCTAGCCTCCATCAAGGAGCAGCGTTCCTATGTTTTGCTGGAGCGGCCTTATCGGTTTCTGCAAGCGATCGACAAGAAGTCGGTTGACCAGGAAACGCTCGGCGTAACGGCCCCCGTACGCAAACAGGTTCCGGTGCTCCTGGACTTCAACGAAGGCCGCGTCTACATCGAGAGCAGTAATAAGAAGCTGATCTACACGATCGTTGTACGGCTCCAACAGTTAGGCGCCGAGATCATCCCGGTCGCCTGGACCTACAGTCATCCGAACTGGACCGCGGAAATTCTCAATAGGTTGTATGAGGGCACGCAGTATCAGGACGACTTCGTCAAACGCGCCGACGAAGCCACGCGTTTCCAACCAAAGGAGATCGAAAAGCTCGAAGACCGGGAACTGGAAGCCATCGTCGCCAACTATTTTTCGATGACTCAGCTGGCGAGCGATCTCTGGGTCGGCATCTCCGGTCCCGCGCAGGTCCGGCTGCACGACACCAGTCCGCCCATCGGTGTGAAGGCTCCCACGACTGCGACCACGCTACTGCAGATGGCGAATGACGCCAAAGTTCTTTCGGGCGCCATCACCTTCCAGGAGCGTGTGTCGTTTACCGGCAAGGATGGCGGGGAACGCACGTTCCGCAAGGAACTTCTCTCTGTCGATGTGAACGACCGGATCAATCTCACCGATGTCGGGGCCGCCATGCTGCGCGGTTTTGACCTCCCCTCGCTGCGGAAAGACATCCAGCGCGAGATTCGTCAAACCCACCAGGTACCTTCGATCGAGCAGTTCTGGGGCAACTGGCTCCATGAATTGAGCAATGCCGTGCGAACGATTGAGGCGGCCTTCCGCGAACTTCTCGATATCGATGGAAATCAGGAGGCAGGCATTTTGCCGATGAAAGTTTCGGCAACAGAAGAGGAGCCGGCACTCGTGAACGCCTGAA
>DATMYA010000015.1 GCA_035561135.1 Clostridia bacterium | reverse complement strand
GAGAATGCCCGTTAAAGCGTAGAAAGTAGCGACTCTCGCACCCGAAGGCGTGATAGCCTTCGAGTGATTTTCTGCCAAGAAAAAGGAGAGTCGCTATGAAGAAACGATACCAGATCGACCAACAACGAGCGGTGCAGCAGTTTCGCCGGCTCGCCACCGAAGAGAACCCCAACGTCCAAATGATCCTGCCGATGGCCGACATTGTCGGCATGTTGCAGGATGGCGTCGGCCATTTGCTGCGAGAAGCCGGATTGGCATTGATGAGCCTTGTGATGGAGGAAGAGGTTCGCCACTTGGCCGGCGAACGCCATGAGCAGCGCCCCGATCGCCGTGCGCACCGGTGGGGCAAAGATGATGGCTACTGCGTGGTAGACGGCCAGAAGGTGCCGCTGAAAAGAACCCGGCTGCGTACCAAAGAGAACCGGGAGCAACGGCTGGGGAGCTACGAACTGTTCCAGCGCAGCGCACCGTTGCAGCAGGGCGTCTGGGATAAGATGATGCGCGGGCTTTCGACTCGGAATTACGGGGCCGTGGTGAAGGAGTTCGGCGCGGCGTACGGGATCGAGAAGTCGGCGGTGAGCGAGAACTTCATCGAAGCCAGCCGGGAGAAGGTGAAGCAGTTGATGGAGCGGCCGCTCGGCGATCTACGGCTGTGTGCCGTGCTGATCGACGGCACGCCGTTCAAGAATCGCATGATGATTGTCGCGCTGGGCATCTGTTGCGACGGGCGCAAAACGGTGTTGGGGCTGCGCGAAGGGGCCACCGAGAACGCAACCGTCGTGGGCGAGTTGCTGAGCGATCTGCTGGCCCGCGGCTTGGAATTCAGCACCCCGCGGTTGTACATCCTGGACGGCGGCAAAGCCTTGCCCGCAGCCGTACGACGCCACGCCGGAGAAGCCGCCTTCATCCAGCGCTGCCAGGTTCACAAGAAACGCAACGTGCTGGACCACCTTCCGGAAGAACATAAGGCCGGCGTGCGCCGGAAACTGCAAAACGCCTACGCGATGCAGGACTACGAGCCCGCCAAACGGGCGCTCACGCAGTTGCACCGCGAGTTGATGGACTTGAATCCGAGTGCGGCGCGAAGTTTGGAAGAAGGGATGGAGGAAACGCTCACCGTTCACAAGCTGGGGGTGCCGGAACAACTTCGTCGCACCCTGGCCTGCACCAACGTGATCGAATCGGCCTTCTCCATCGTGGAAACGGTTTGCCGGAACGTGAAACGATGGCGGGACGGCGATCAGATCGAACGCTGGGTCGGCTCCGGGCTGCTCGTCGCGGAGCGGCAGTTCCGGAAGGTTATCGGCTACCGCCAGATTCCAATGTTGCTGTCCTCAATGGCGCACGCCGTTTCCAAAAAGCCAATTGCCAAGGGAGTCGCGGTCGCGTAGTCTATGAGTTCCGAGGGTCGCTTACTTTCAACGGACTTCCGGGCAATCTC